>NZ_JBFAZW010000001.1:180187-209451 GCF_040682015.1 Dactylosporangium sp. NPDC051485 | reverse complement strand
GCACCGACGACGCGTGGGTACTGACCGGTCAGCTGGCGTTCGGGTGTGCCGACGCGGTGCGGTTCTGTCACGGGCAGGACCGCCTCGACGCCGAGGCGCTCGGCGAGCTCGCCCGCGCGGCGCGCGTCCCAGAGGTGCCGGTGCAGGTCGAGCCGGAAATGCCGATCGGGCCGGGGGTGCGGGTGCGGCCCGTCCGGGCGCCCCTCCCACAGCGCGAGGCTGATCCGCTGCCCGGCCGCGGCCCACGCGGGCGGCGTGCGCGCGACGAGGTACAGGGCGGGCCCGTCCGGCGGGCCGTGCCGGGCGAGCGCCACGGTCAGGCCCGGCCGCAGCAGCCCGTCCGGGGCGATGCGCGGCATGTGCCAGCGCAACAGGTCGGGTGCGAGGTGTCTGAGGTCGGCCCGTACCCGTCCGGCGAGGTCGCCCCCGCGGTCCCGGGCCAGCCGCCGCAGGTTGAGGTCGACGTCGACCCGGGCGGCGGCACACGCCCCGCCCCAGTCTCCGGCGGCCCGGCGCGCGGCGGCATGTTCGATCATCGGCGGCGGCACGGCGAACTCACGCGTCCGCAGCCACAGGAGAAGGCGGTCTACGCCGTCGGCGTCGAAGGTGTGCATCAGCACGCCACTTCGACGGACGGGACCCCCGATCTGCGTTCGTAGGTCAGCATCGCGGGCTAGCGTACAACGCCCACCCCGATCCTGTCAGTCGTCGTCCCCGCCGACGCTCAGCGCGGGCTCGCCGGACACGCACGTGACCTGCGCGCGGTACTGCCCGCCCCCCGACCGCGCCTTGAAGCGCAGCGACGCCGTCGGCGCCGGCCCGCGGACCACGTGGTCGGCCTCGAAGCCCGCCCGGGGGATCCACGACACGAGGGTTGCCTGGCCGTCCGCGCACGAGGCCACGAGGCTCCCGCCGCCCGTCGACATCGCGCGGGTGGCGGCGGCCACCGACGGCGGGGGCGCGCCGGGTTCGGCGGAAGGCGCGGCGGACGGCGTTGCGAACGGGGCGACCTCGGCCTCCACCTCCGACTCGCTCCGCGCCTGGTCGGACGCGCCGAACAGGCCCTGCCGCACCGTGTTGACCGCGCCGATCGAGGCCGCAGTGGCCAGCGCCGCCGCGGCCAGCCACGCGAGCACCGCCAGGGGCCAACGCATCCTCATGCCCCATAGTCTGCGCCGGGCAACGCTAACGAATGGTTAACCTCCCCATATGGCGAAGGTGCTGATCGTGGAGGACGACGCGACGATCCGCACCGGCATCGTGCGCGCGCTGGCGGGTCGCGGGCACGTCGTGGTGCCGGCCGGGACGGCGCTGGACGGGCTCAGGCTGGTCGTCGCGGAGGCGCCGGACGTGGTACTGCTGGATCTCGGCCTGCCCGACCTCGACGGCCGGGAGGCGCTGCGGATGCTGCGGGCGATCAGCCAGGTGCCGGTGATCGTGGTGACCGCGCGGCGCACCGAGGGCGAGATGGTGCGGGCGCTCGACGCCGGCGCCGACGACTACGTGGTGAAGCCCTACGGCGCCGACCAGATCGACGCCCGCATCCGGGCGGTGCTGCGCCGCACCGCCCGGCCCGCCGAGGAGCGCGACCCCGCGGTCGAGGCCGACGGGGTGCGGGTCGACCCGCGCTCGCGCACCGCCACGCTGGACGGCGCCGCGCTCGACCTCACGCCGCGGGAGTTCGACCTGCTGTACTTCCTCGTGGGCCGGGCCGGGGAGGTCGTGTCGAAGCGGGAGCTGCTCGCGGAGGTGTGGCAGGTGCCGTACACGGCGGCCGACAAGACCGTCGACGTGCACCTGTCCTGGCTGCGGCGCAAGCTCGGCGAGACCGCACAGCAGCCGCGGCGCATCCACACTGTGCGCCGCGTCGGCGTCCGCTTCGGGACCACCCCGTGAGGCGGCGGCTCGCGCTGCTGCTCAGCGCGGCCATGGCGCTGGTGCTCGTGGCGTTCCTGGTGCCGCTGGCCCTGCTGCTGCGGGCCGCCGCCGAGGACCGCGCGGTGGCCGCCGCGGCGGCCCAGGCGCAGGCGCTCGGCGTGCTCGTCGCCACCGCCGACCCCCGGTCGCTGCGACTCGGCGTCGAACAGGCCAATGTGGACGATGCGCACCCGGTGACCGTGTTCCTGGCCGACGGCAGCGCGGTCGGCGCCGCGGTCGCGCCGACGCCCGCGGTGCGCCTGGCCGCCCAGCGGGGCAGCAGCTTCACCGTGGCCCACCCGGACGGCCGGGAGATCGTGGTGGCGGTGCAGGGGCTGCCCGGCGGCCCGGCGGTCGTGCGCTCGTTCGTGCCCGAACGGGACCTGCGCCGCGGCGTGAGCCGGTCCTGGCTGGTGCTCGCGGTCGTCGGGGCCGGGCTGCTGCTGCTCGGCCTGGCCGTCGCCGACCGGCTCGCGGTCGCCGTGGTCCGGCCGATCCGGGACCTGGCGGCGGTCTCCGAGGGGCTGTCCGCCGGGGACCTCGAGCGCCGCGCCCGGGCCGGTGACGGGCCGCCGGAGGTGCGCGCGGTCGCGGCCGCCCTCAACCGCCTCGCCGGGCGGATCCGCGACCTGCTGCGCCAGGAGCGCGAGGCCGCGGCCGACCTGTCGCACCGCATACGCACGCCGATGACCGCGCTGCGCCTGGACGCCGAGGGCCTCGCCGACCCGGCCGACGCGGCGCGGATGCTCGCGCACGTGGCCGCCCTGGACCGCGCGCTCACCGCGGTCATCGAGGACGCCCGCCGCGAGCGGGCCGCGCCCTCGTGCGACGCCGCCGCCGTGGTCGCCGAGCGGCTCGCGTTCTGGGCCGCGCTCGCCGAGGACGAGGCCCGGCCCGTGCGCAGCGCGCTGGACCCGGGCCCGCTGCCGGTCGCGGCGTCCGCGCCCGACCTCGCCGCCGCCGTGGACGCCCTGCTGGGCAACGTGTTCGCGCACACCGGCGAGGGTGTGGGCCTGTCGGTCACGCTGCGCGCCGTCCCCGGCGGCGCCGAGCTGGTCGTCGAGGACGAGGGGCCGGGCATCGACCCGGCGGCGGGCGCCCGCGGCACGAGCGGCGGAGGCTCGACCGGCCTGGGCCTGGACATTGCCCGCCGTACCGCGGAATCCACCGGCGGCCGCATGAGCATCGCCGGCGCCCGGGTGACCCTGGAGCTCTTAACGGATCGTTAGGAGTGCGCCAGGACCCCGTTGACGCAAGCCCCGGCACCGTTGGTCGCACGAGCACGAAGCGACGGAAGGTGTACGGCACCATGCGCAGACTCATCATCCTCGGCACCACGACCGCCGCCGTCCTGGCGATCGGCGGGACGGCCCTGGCGGCGAGCGGCCCCGGCCGCCACGACGACAACCCCGGCCGGGTGGTGGTCGACGACCACGGCTCCCGCGGCCCCGACGACCGCGGCACGGACTTCCCCTCGACGGGCCCGTCCGCCGACGACCACGGCACGCACTCGCCGACGGCGATGCCCACTGTGGACGACCGCGGCGGCGACCGGCCCACCGCCCACCCGGCCGCGACCGCGGACGACCACGGCGGCGACCGGGGTGGCAACGGCGCCGACGACCCGCCCGGCGGCGACCGGGGTGGCAACGGCGCGGACGACCCGGCGGGCGACGACCGCGGCGGGCACGGCGCGGACGACCCGGCCGGCGACGACCGCGGCGGGCACGGCGGCGACGGTCATGGGGGTTCCCGCCACCGGCATTAACTGGGATCATGTCGCGGTGCCTCCTCTGCTCGACGACGACGCCCTCGCCGGATCGGCAGTGGTGGCGAACTCCGCGATGAACCGCGGCCGCCAGCTCGCCGGGGTCGACAGCTACGAGCGCGAGCTGGGCTTCAACCCGGTCGACGTGCTGGCCGCCCTGCTGCGCGTCACCGGTGCGCCGGACACGGTCGCCTGGCTCGACCTGTGCTGCGGCTCGGGCCGTGCGCTGATCCAGGCGGCCGGCCGGCTGCACGAGGCGGGCGTGGCCGACCGGGTGCTGGTCGAGGGCGTCGACCTCGTCGACGCGTTCGACCCGGCCCCCGACGTGCCGTGGCTGCGGCTGAGCGTCGCGCCGGCGCTCGAGTGGGCCCCCGCCCGGCGCTACGACCTCATCACCAGCGTCCACGGCCTGCACTACGTCGGCGACAAGCTCGGCCTGCTGGCCCGCGCGGCCGGGTGGCTGACCGACGGCGGCCGGCTGGTCGCCGACCTGGATCTGGCCGCGGTACGCCTGGCCGCCGGCGCCCCCGCCGGCCGGCGCCTGGCCACGGACCTGCGCGAGGCGGGGTTCAGCTACGACGGGCGCCGCCGCCGGATCGGCCGCGACGACCGGGGCGACGTGACGCTGCCCTACGAATACCTGGGCGCCGACGCCGCGGCCGGCCCCAACTACACGGGCCAGGACGCCGTGCACTCCTACTACCGCCGCCGGGGCGGCCGGCCGGGCTAACGGCGTAGGAACGCCAGGCTCGCGTAGGTGAGCTGTTCGGCGTACGACTCCCCGGTGATCTTCCCGCCGAGCTCCAGGCTCACCAGGCCGTGGGCGAGGGCCCACAGGTGCAGCGCGACCGGCTCCGGATCGTTGCCGGCGAAGACCCCGTCGGCCTGGCAGCGGGCGACCGCGGCCACCAGGGGCCGGTACGTCGCGTCGGCCGCCTCCGTGTGCCCGAAGCCGCTGGTGAACATCAGGCCGTACAGGTGCGGGCTGGCAAGCGCGGCGTCGCGGTAGGCGAGGCCGAGCGCCCCGAGGTCGGCCAGCGCGTCGCCGGTGCGCGGCGCCGCGGCGAGCGCGGCCCCGAGGCGGAGGAAGCCCTCCCGGTGCATGGCGTCGAGCAGGCCCTGCTTGTCGCCGAAGAGCGTGTACACCGGCATCGTCGACACCCCGGCCGCCGCCGCGACCTTGCGCAGCGACAGCCCGCCCGGCCCGTTCTCGACGAGGATGTGCGCCGCCGCGTCGACCAGCCGCCCGGTGAGCTCGGTGTTGACGTTCGCCACGCCTCGAACTATAACAGTGTTATGGTCAATAACGTTGTTATCCCGCTGCACGCCGCGGCCGCCACGGTCGCGCTGCTGCTCGGCGCGTACAACCTGCTGCGCCGGGCCCGCGGTGACCGTGCCCACCGGCTGGCCGGGCGGGTCTGGGTCGGCGCGATGTACTTCGTGATCCTCAGCTCCTTCGCCATCCGCTCGCTGAACCCGGGCCACTTCACCTGGATCCACGGCCTGTCGGCGTTCACCTTCGTCACCCTGAGCATCGGCCTGTGGGCGGCGGTGACCGGCCGCGTGCGGACCCACCAGCGCTTCATGACGGGCTCGTACCTGGGCCTGCTCGGCGCCTTCGTCGGCGCGGTCGTGGTGCCGGTGCGTGACATTCCACAGTGGATCGTCCACCGGCCGGTGCAGCTCGCGCTCGGCACCCTGGCCTGCGTCGCGGTGGCCGCCGCGGTGATCTGGGCGGGCTCGCGCGGCGGGTCACCGAGTCGCTCCGCGGCGGCGGAGCGCTCCTAGCTCGGCTAGGGTGACCGTCAATTGGGTGGACTCGGGGTGAAGATCTGGAAGAACACCACCCGATCGGGAACCCGTCGACGGTGACAACCAAGCGGAGTGTGTCACCAAAGCTGTTGCTGGTGGGGGGCACGTCGGTCCGTCGCCGGTCGGCCGGGGCAATGGCGGCCGGGAACGTTCCGTCGCCAGGGACGGCGGCCGGATCCCGCTCGGGATCATCGGGGCCAGCGCGAACCGGTACGACGCGTCCCTGCTCGGCTCGGCCCTGGATGCCGCTGACGCGTAGCTCGGCGGCCGCTGGCCCGGCCGGGTCGCCGTCCACCTCGACGCCGGTTACAGCTCTGCACCAACCCGGGACCTGCTCACCGGACGTGGCTGGCGCGGACGGATCGCCTGGCGCGGGAACCCGCCCCGGTCCAGACTGGCTGGCGCTGGGTCGTGGAGGCCAACCAGGCATGGATGAACGACGTCGGCAAACTCCGCGGCCACACCGACCGCCGCGGCTCCATCATCGACTTCTACCACTACCTCGCAGCCGCTGCGCCCGCACCCACTACCGATGGGACGGCAGAGCCACCACTCGCCGCCTCTGGCCAGCGTGGAGGTGATCGTGACAGTGAGTGGCTGGCAGTTCGGTGGCTTGGCGCTCTGCACTGCCGATGGGTGCGTATTTGCTGCAATGCTCCGCCCGGTGGCGCGTTGGGATGGTACGCAACCTTTCGCAGGCTTCGGCAGAATTGGCAGCCGGCCGGACGTGGCAGATGCAAGAACCGGCTGCGATATGTTGCCGGTGAGCGCGGATGGCGGCGGATTGTTCGACGTGTTGCCGCACTGGCGGGCCGGTGTGGCGGTGGCGGTGGCGTTGGTGTGCGACGTCTCGCGTTGGCGTGCCCGGACGCTGCGGCGCCGTCCTTCCGGTCCGGTGGTGCGGGATCGGTGTGGCTGGCGACGACCTGGTCGGCGGGGTGTTCGGCCTGTTCGGGCGGTAGCGTCGGCGGGACCGGCGCGGGGGCCGGGTCGGGCCGCTGATCGTCGGCCGCGGTCACCGACGGGACGCCACCGTGGATGCGGCGTAGCTTCGCGGCGTGCCGCTGAGCAAGGCCCCACGCTCGATGCCGGGCATGTTCCCGACGGAACTGCTCCGTTGCCGGACAATACCGCCGAGACCTGGACCGGTCACGCATGGCAGCCAATTCTGTGCGACTGAAGAATGACAGCTGCCCCATGTCATTGATTATCCCCGACCTCGCCCGGAATCGCCGCCCCGGACAGTAACGACAATGTCAAATGGTGCACGCTCATACCGCAGACCGCGATCGCCGGCACGAGGCCCATCGCGACGCTGAGTGATCGACGGTTCAAGAGTGCTGCCCGGCCAGGCCTGACCGGCGGCGCGGTCGACGGGTTCGGCAAACTCCGCCGCCACACCGACCGCCGCCTTGCCCCAACCTATTGACGGTCACCCTTATTCGAGCTTCTCCCCGAAAAATCCCGATGCCTGGCGGCATCAGGATTTTTCGGACATATCGCCTGTCAGGTTATAAGTCGGATAAGTCGTGGCACGAGAGTGCCCGACTGACCGGCATTTGCGGCGTACGCCCGATCGGTCGAGTCCCGGGCGTCGGAGCCCGTCAGGCGAGCTGGAGATGCTTGGCCAGGATGTGCAGGTGCGTCTCGCGGGCGGCCGTGCGGCGAGCCAGGCCCTCGGGGGAGAGGTGGACGAAGACGCCGCGGCGGTCGGTCTCGCACATGGCCCGGGTGACGAGCCCGTGCTTCTCCAGCCGGGCGACCGCGCGGGACAGGGCACTCTGGCTGAGGTACATGTCCGCGGCGAGATCCTGCATGCGTCGCTTCTCACACTCCTGTTCGCTGAGGCGGTCGAGGATCTCGAACTCGCTCAGCGTCAGGCCGTGCTGCTCCTGCAGGGCCCGCTCGAGGTGCCCCGCGACCTCGTTGTAGCTGGTCAGTAGGGAGCGCCAGCGCTTGACCAGGGCTCCTTCGGACCTCACAGGCGGCATCCTACTCCCCCGGGGCAGCGATTGCATCTGCATTAAATGTACGTCGAATTAGTGCATGGACATTGAATGCGCACGCATCTAGTGTCCTCCGACGTGACTATGACACTCACCAAGGCGCCACGGGCGGCAGAGCGGGACTGGACTCCACGGCTCTGGGGCGTGCTGGCGGTGCTGTGTGGCGTGATGTTCCTCGACGGCCTCGACGCGTCCATGGTCGGCGTCGCGCTGCCCTCGATCGGGGCCGAGCTCGGCCTGTCCACCACGTCGCTGCAGTGGATCGTCAACGGCTACGTGCTGGGCTACGGCGGCCTGCTCCTGCTCGGCGGGCGCACCGCCGACCTGTTGGGCCGGCGCCGCGTCTTCCTGGCCGCGCTCGGCATCTTCGCCGTCGCCTCCCTCATCGGCGGGCTGGTCGACGACGGCGGCCTGCTCGTCGCGACCCGGTTCGTGAAGGGCGTCGCGGCGGCGTTCACCGCGCCGACCGCCCTGTCGATCCTGACCACCACCTTCCGCGAGGGCCCGGCCCGCAACCGCGCGCTGTCGGTCTTCTCGGTCTTCGGCGCCAGCGGGTACTCCTCCGGCCTCATCCTCGGCGGCGTGCTCACCAGCTTCGGCTGGCGCCTGACCTTCCTCACCCCGGTCCCGGTGGCGATCGCCGCCCTGGTCGCCGGCATCGCGCTCATCCCGCGCGACCGACCGGCCGCCGAGGGCGGGCACGACCTGGCCGGCGCCGCGACGCTGGTCGGCGGCATGCTCCTGGCGGTGTACACGGTGGTCTCGGCCCCCGCCCGCGGCTGGCTCGACCCGCTCACGCTGGTGTTCGCCTTCGCGGCGGTCGCCCTGCTGGCCGGCTTCGTGGCGGTCGAGCGGCGGGTCCGGCACCCGCTCATCCGCCTCGGCATCCTGCGCGTCGGCGCCGTCGTGCGGGCCAACCTCGGCCTGGTGGCGCTCTTCGGCTCGTACCTGAGCTTCCAGTTCATGATGACGCTGTACCTGCAGAACGTCCTGCACTGGTCGCCGCTGCGGATGGCCCTGGCCCTGCTGCCGGCCGGCCTGCTGGTGGCGGTCGGCTCGCCGTTCGTGGGGCGGCTCGTCACGCGGTACGGCACGGCCCCGTTCATCGCCGGATCGATGCTCTCGCTGAGCCTCGGCTACGGCTGGTTCCTGCTCACCGCGGGGGCCGCCCCGCACTACCTGGTCACCACCCTGCCGACGATGCTGCTGCTCGGCGGCGGCTTCGCCTTCGGCTTCAGCGCGATCATGGCCCAGGCCACCGACGGCATCGCCGACGACGAGCAGGGCCTGGCCTCCGGCCTGGTGCAGACCTCCGGTCAGGTCGGCGCGGCGCTGATCCTGGCCCTGGTGACCGCCCTGGTCACCGCCGACGCCCCGGCGGACGGCGGCAGCTTCACCCAGTTCCACCCCGGCGTCAACCTCGTCACCGGCATCGCCGTGGCGGGTCTGCTGCTCGCCCTGGTCCCGCTGGTGTCCCGCAGGGGCGCGCACCGCGCCTGAGCGTTGCCCGGCCGGGCTCGGGGCCGGCCGGGCGCAATGTCCGAGAGTCCCGCTGGCTGGGGCGCGCGCTGCGCCTGCACGTTGCCGGCCGGGCGCGAGGTCCGAGAGCCCCGCCGGTGTCCCGCAGGGGCGCGCACCGCGCCTGAGCGTCGCCGGCGGGGCTCAGGGCCGGCCGGGCGCGATGTCAGGGAGGCCGCGGCTTGTTCGGCCGCTCGCCCCGGCCGCCGGCCGGCCCAGGGCGGCGCCGATGGCGAAGCCGGTGAAGAGCATCCGCGTCCACGTGCCGACCTCGGCCAGGCTGCCCACGCCGAAGGCGTCCCAGTTCGACAACCCGAGGACGCGGCCGGTTAGCGAGTACATCCACCACTGCGGTGCGCCGAACAGGGCCGGGGTCGGGGCCGGATTGGCGCGCAGTATCAGCACCATCATCGCGACGTCGGCCAGCACCACAGCCCCGAGCACGGCCAGCAGCCAGGCCGTGCGGCGCCGGCCGGCGCGGGCCCGGCTGCCGGTCCAGGCGAGCAGGAGGGCGAGGCCGAGGAAGTACACCGCGTTGGCCGGGCCCAGCAGGGCGAGCTGCATCGGCGGGCCCAGTCGCGCTTCGAGCAGCGTGAGCAGCGCCAGCGGGGCCAGGGTGACCGCGGCGAGCACCAGGACCGGCCGGCCCGGCAGACTCCAGGAGCGGCCCACCAGCGCCAGCAGTACCGCGGCGAGCAGGCACATCACAGTGGTGGCCGGGATGTACAGCCGCATCACCGCCGTGAAGCCCACCGGCAGGGCGCCCACGGCCGCCCAGCCCGCCTTCAGGCTGAGCGTGAGCATCAGCATGACCAGCAGCGGGCCGAGCAGGACCAGCCGGGCGGCGCGCCAGCCGTTGTGGACGTGCTGCAGCGCGGACACCGGCTCCCGGGCGGGGCGGGCGATCGCGAGGCTCCCGGCGTACCGCAGCATCGCCCAGCGCCGTCCCTGCTCGCCCAGCACGTGCGCCTCCGCGGCCCACTCGCGCAGCAGCTCCTCCCGCAGCCGCTCGGGCCACCGGCGCGCCGCGAACCGCAGCAGCGCCGCGGTCGCCCTGCGGGTCACCACGCCGGCCTCGCGGAGCCCTGGCTGCCCGGCACCGACGTCTGGCGGCGCAACTCGGCGAGGGCCAGGCGGGCCGACTCCACCCCGTCCGGGGTGAGCCGGTAGAAGCGGCGGGCCGGCCGCCCGGCCGCCGCGGGATCGACGTCCTCCCACTGGGCGGCGAGCCATCCGGCCTCCTGCAGCCGGTGCAGGATCGGGTACAGCGTGCCGCTGGCCAGGCCGGTCGCCTGGATGAGCTCCAGCCCGTAGCGGTCCGTGCCGGGGTCGGTGAGCAGGGCGGCGAGCACTCGCGCGGTCGTGACGGTCATTCGCACGTGGATGACTCTATCGCAACTCTACATAGGGGGTCCAGCCGAATTCGGTTGCGCCGCCGGCCGTGGCGGGTGTCGGCTGGCTCCCATGGACGTCGAGGAGATCCTGGCCCGCTTCGACCGCGAGATCCGCCGGCATCCGCGGGAGGGCCCCGGCGCCGTCGTCGAGCGCGAGCCGGGCGTGGTGCGCGTGGTGTCGGCCGACGGCGGCTGGACCGGCATCACGTGGGCCGGCCTCGCCGGGCGGGACGCCGAGGAGGTCATCGCGGCCCAGATCGCCCGGTTCGCCGCCGCCGGGCGGCCGTGGGAGTGGAAGTGGTACTCCCACGACGCCCCGCCCGACCTGCCCGCCCGTCTGCTCGCCGCCGGCTTCGAGCCCGGCCCGCCGGAGACCCTGCTCGTGGCCGAGGTCGCCGCCCTGCCGCAGCACCCGGAGCTGCCCGAGGGCGTGCGCCTGGTCCCGGTCACCGGAGAGCGCGAGGCCGGCCTGCTGGTGCGCGTGCACGACGAGGTATTCGGCGGCGACCACTCGGTCATCGGCCGGCACGTGCTGACCCGGCCCGGCACGGTCAAGGCCGTCGTGGCCATGGCCGGCGAGCGCCCGATCTGCGCCGGGCGGATCGAGTTCCACCCGGGCACCGCCTTCGCCGGCATCTGGGGCGGCGGCACCGTGGCGGACTGGCGCGGCAAGGGCGTGTTCCGCGCCCTGGTCGCCCACCGCGCCGCCCAGGCCGCCGCGGCCGGCTACCGGTACCTGCAGGTCGACGCCTCCGACGACAGCCGCCCGATCCTGGAGCGGCTCGGCTTCGCCCGCCTCGCCACGACCACCCCGTTCGTGCACGCCTGACATCGGTCGCGGCAGCGGTCAGCCGAGGCCCGGTGGTCCTGTGAACCGCAGCCCCGTGAGGGCCTCCAGCGGTGCGGCGGCGGTCAGCCGAGGGCTGGTGGGCCTGCGAGCCGCAGGCCTGTGAGGGCCTCCAGCAGTTCGGCGTGGCCGATCGGCGGCGCCGGGGCGCCGGTGCGGGCCTCGCGCATGGCCTTGGCCAGCTGGGCGCGGCGCAGGGCCTCCTTGAAGTCGGCGCCGGTCAGGCCGGTCGTGGCGGCGGCCAGGGCCGGGATGTCCAGGTCGTCGGCGAACATGCGGAAGCCCGGGGTCTCGTGCCGGGCGATCAGCGCGCGGACGAGCCTGGTGAGGATGTCGGCGCGGGCCTGGGGGCCGGGCAGCGGCACGGTGAGCTTGAGGTCGAAGCGGCCGGAGCGCACGAGGGAGGCGTCGACCCGGTCCGGGAAGTTGGTGGTCGCCACGACGATGACGTTCGGGTTGGCCTCGATGAGGGTGTTCATCTCCTGCTTGAAGATGCCGGCCACCGCGTTGATCATCTGGCCGGCGGCGTCGAGCGCGGCGCCGGTGTAGCTGATGATCGAGTCGAACTCGTCGAAGAGCAGGACGGTGGGGGAGCGCTGTTCGCGGGCCTCGGCGAAGATGCGCTGGATGTTCTTCTCGGAGTTGCCGACCCACTTGTCGAGGATCTCCGGGGTGCGGATCTCGCGCAGGCCGGCGCCGATCTCGTTGGCCAGGGCCTGGGCGAGCATGGTCTTGCCGGTGCCGGGCGGGCCGGACAGCAGGATGCCCTGCGGGCGGGTGGCGCCCCAGCGGGCCATCACGTCGGGGTGGCGGAAGGAGACCGCCACGTCGCGGAACTGGGCCACGATGTCGGGCAGGCCGCCGACGTCGGCGAGCCGCACGCCCTCGGCGACGCCGGACGCGGGGCTCACGGTGACCGGGCCGGGCGCGCCGGTCAGCTCCATGACGGCGACGACCAGCGCGGCCAGCGACGGGGAGGAGAGCACCAGGTCCGGGCCGTCCTCGCGGACCGTCACGGCCGGGTCGGCCAGGTCGGCGGGGCAGGCCGGGCGGGCGCCGCGGGCCACCCCGACCGCGATGAGCGTGCCGAGCACGGCGCCGGGCAGGCCGAGGAGGCGCAGGAGCGCGCCGCCGGCCGCCCCGCCGGCGAAGACCCTGGCGAGCGCGGGCAGGCTGAACGTGTCGCGGGACCAGCGGGCCCGGTAGCCCCCGGCGTCGACGGTCAGCTCGACGCCGCGGTGGGGCAGGTCGTGCCCGATCGGGCGGGCGTCGCCCTCGGCGGCCAGCAGGTGCCCGTCGACGATGCGCACCACGTGCCCGCCGGCCTCGACCACCTCAACCGCGGGCCGCAGCCCCGAGCCGGTCATACGTTCGAGTCTGCCACGCGACTCGCGAAGCGCGCCGCCGTCCACTTCGGACGGTTCAGGATCGGGGCCGCGTAGACGCCGGCCAGGTGGCCCGGCGGGAGGCGCCGGGCGCGCGCGGTTTTGCGTACCTGACGCCGCCGTTTCCACGCTCCGCCTCGCGGTTCCGGACAAAACGCGGATACTGGACACTATCGCAATGGCCTGATCACACGGTCTGGACATGAAGCATCCCGGGAGCAACGTGCCGGGGATACGAGAGGGGTGTCATGCTCGATCGGTTCAACGGCCTCGCGCCCGAGGCCGCCGAGGAGGCCCTGCTCGCGTGCTGGGCGTCGCCCGGATGGGCGGCCAGGGTGGCCGCCGCGCGACCGTATCAGACCCCGGCCGACCTGGTCGTGGCCGGCGTCAGCGCGTTCGACGAGCTGGGCTGGGCCGACCTGCGCGGGGTGCTCGACCGGCACCCGCGCGTCGGCCAGCAGCCCGCCGGGGACGGCGTGGAGGCCGTCTGGCCGCGGTGGGAGCAGTCCGGCGTGCGGGGCGCGGAGGTGGAGCTCGCCGAGGTCAACGAGGCGTACGAGCGCCGCTTCGGCCACCTGTTCCTGATCTTCGCCACCGGCCAGTCGGCCGACGAGGTCCTGGCCGCCGCCCGCGGCCGCCTGCGCAACGACGACGAGACCGAGCAGACCGTGGTCCGCGGCGAGCTCCGCAAGATCGTCGAGCTGCGGCTGGAGACCATGGCGGAGGGGGCTGCATGAACGATCCGCGGCGCGACCGGAGCAGGGCGCGGGACGCATGAGCCTGTCGACCCACGTGCTCGACACCGCGCGCGGCATCCCGGCAGCCGGGGTGCCGATCCGGCTGGAGACGGCCGAGCGGTTCCTCGTGGGCGACGGGCTCACCGACCTCGACGGCCGGCTGTGCTGGGACGACGTCGGCCCGGGCCGCTTCCGGCTGGTCATCGACACCGCCGCCTACCTCGGGCAGGACGCGTTCTTCCCCGAGGTGTCGATCCTGTTCACCATCGCCGACGACCGCCACCACCACGTGCCGCTGCTGCTGAGCCCGTTCGGGTACTCGACCTACCGGGGCAGCTGACCCGTGCCGGCCTTCGAGTTGGCCCGAACCAGTACGGCAAGGCCGGGACCCGCCTCGTGCGGGTCCGAGCGGGCCGCCGGCGGGGACCGCGTCACCGACCTCAACGTCAGCGTGGCGCTGCGCGGCGACCTCAACGTCAGTGTGGCGCTGCGCGGCGACCTCGCCGCCAGCCACCTGACCGGCGGCAACGCGGCCGTGCTGCCCACCGGCTCATTCCGGCGCCTGCAGCACCATCCAGGGCCCGTGCTCGAGCATGAAGCCCAGCCGTTCGTACACCGGGAGGCCGTCCTTCGACGGGCGCAGGCGGATCAGGCGCACCCCGTGATCGGCGAACCAGCCCAGCAGCGCCGTGAGGCACGCGGTCGAGTAGCCGCGCCGGCGGTACCGCGGATCCGTCGCGACGTTGAAGACGTACCCGACGAGCCCCTCCGGGTTGGCCGGCGACCCGAGCCGCTCCTCGATGGTCCCGATCGCGCAGGCCGCCAGCCCGCCGCCGTCCGGCCGGTCGACCACGAAGGCCGTGATCCCGGCATCCTCGGCCGGCAGCCGCCGCCGCAGCGCCGCCGCCGAGCGCAGTGACCACTCTCCGGGCGGCACCGGCGCCCCCTCCACGGCCTCCAGCATGACGATCCGCAGCCGGATCAGCTCCTCGGCGTCGTGCGCCCCGGCCCGCCGTGTGTCGATTTCCATGCCCGCGCTCCCCGTTGTCCGAACCGCTGCTCCGGCCGTCATTCTTGCCGCGCGGCGTCCGGCGTGTCAGCCCCATTTGCCGGCCTCGGCGCCGCCGGCCGGCCCGGCGCGGGGCCGGGCGGCATAGCCCGTGGCCTGCGAGGGTTTTGCGGCGCCGGCACGTCGAACGCCCCCCTGCGCAGCTCGCAGGGGGCGTTCGACGTGCCGCGACGTCAGCTCTTCTTGACGCCCTTGCCGCTGCGGAACAGCTTCACCATGCCGGCGAAGAACCGCTCCATCTCCGAGCCGAACGGGTTGTCGCTCACCACATACGTCCACGTGGCGCTCGGCCGCACCAGCCCCGCGTCGGCGGGCTCCCAGTCCGGCCCCTCGATCTCGAGCTCCTCGAACTCGGACACCGTCCGGTCGTCGATCTCGGCCAGCAGGCCGCGGAACGCCGGGATCGCCTCGCGGTGGAACTCGTCGAGCGGGTCCTGCGAGCCGAGCACCCGCAGGTGGATGCCCTCGCGCAGCTCGCTCATGTCGGCCAGGTGCTCCGACCAGGCGTTGTCGGCGTGGAACAGCGCGATCTGCCGCGCGATGCGCAGCACCGTCTCCTCGCCGAGCTCCTCGGACAGGTCGTTGTACTTGTCCGGGCTCCGCTCGGCCAGCAGCTCACCGGCCGCGTCGGTGGTGAGCAGCTCCTCGCGCCGCTTGCCGTGCAGCTGGCGGTGCTGGTCGAGCAGGTAGTTATACCGCCACGTGTTGCGGTGGATCTCCAGGTTGACGGTCTCGGCGACCCGCTGGGCGGAGCCGATCGCCCACCGCACGTCCTCGTCCTCGATCGCCCCGTCGGCGTCGGCCCGCCCCATCGGCATGGGCTCCGGGCCGTACCGCTGGACCAGCTCGTCCTCGAGGCTGACGAAGAACATGGACTCGCCCGGGTCCCCCTGCCGCCCGGCCCGGCCGCGGAGCTGGTCGTCGATGCGGCGGGAGTCGTTGCGGGCCGTGCCGATGACGAACAGCCCGCCGAGGTCGGCCACCCGCTCGCGGTCCTTCTCGTCGCTGCCGCCCAGCCGGATGTCGACACCGCGGCCGGTCATCTGCGTGGAGACGGTCACCGAGCCGAACGCGCCGGCCTCGGCCACGATCGCGGCCTCCGCCTCGTCGTTCTTGGCGTTCAGCACCACGCACTGCACGCCCTCCTCGGCCAGCGTGGCCGCCAGCCGCTCCGACTCGGCCACGCTCAGCGTGCCGACCAGCACCGGCCGCCCGGTCGCGTGCATCGTGGCGATCTCGGCCACGACGGCGATGTCCCGCTCCTCGGCCGACGCGTACACCCGGTCGGGCCAGTCCTTGCGGATGTTGGGCAGGTGCGGCGGGATGACCGCGACCTCGAGCTTGTAGAACTCGCGCAGCTGGTCACCGACGGGGATGGCGGTGCCCGTCATGCCGCAGATCTTCTTGTACTGCGTGAGGAAGGCCTGCACCGTGATGGTCTGCAGCACCGTCCCGCCGCCGCTGCTGCGGATCTTCTCCTTGGCCTCGACCGCGGCCTGCAGCCCGTCCGGCCACCGGCGGCGCTGGGCCACCCGGCCGCGGAACTCGTCGATGAGCTCGACCTTCTCGTCCCGCACGATGTAGTCGACGTCGCGGACCAGCAGGGCCTCGGCGTGCAGCGCCAGGTTGACCGCGGTCAGCGTGTCGACGTTCTCCTCGGCGTAGAGGTCCAGGTCCAGCGCGGACTCGACCTTGGCCAGGCCCGTGGTGCTCAGGTGGGCGGTGCGCCCCTCGTCGACGACCTCGTAGTCGTGGTCGCGGTGCAGGCCGCCGATGACCTCGGCGATGGCGATCGGCTGGTCCTTGTCGTCGATCGTCGAGCCGGCCAGCACCAGCGGCACGCGGGCCTCGTCGATGAGGATCGAGTCGGCCTCGTCGATGATGACCGTGCCCAGCTCGCGGTGCACCCGGTCGGCGGTGTCGGTGACGATCGAGTCGCGCAGCAGGTCGAAGCCGGCCTCGGACACCGACACGTAGGTGATGTCCCTGGCGTAGGCCTCCCGGCGCTCCTGCGGCGTCGAGGACTCGTTGACCCACCCGACGGTGAGGTCGAGCAGCTCGTACACCGGGCGCATCCACTCCGCGTCGCGGCGGGCCAGGTAGTCGTTGACGGTGATCACGTGGACCGGCCCCTGCGCGGCGTAGCCGGCGGCGGCGATCGCGGCGGTCAGCGTCTTGCCCTCACCGGTGGCCATCTCCACGACGTGCCCGGCCAGCAGCACCTGGGCGCCCAGCACCTGCACGTCGTAGGGCCGCTCGTCCAGCGCCCGCTTGGCCGCCTCCCGGCCCAGCGCGCACGCCTCGACGAAGTCCTTCGGGTCTTCCCGCTGGTGCAAGGCCGTGGCGGCGGCGCGCAGCTCCTCGTCGGTGAGCTCGGACAGCTCGGCCTCGCGCTCCTCGATCAATGGCAGCAGGGCGCGCATCGGCTCGAGGTCGATCGTGGTGCCCGGCTGCTCCTGCAGCTTGCGGCGCCACGCGTTGAATTTGCTCACCAAACCCATGCCGAACACGATACGTCGCCGCGCGGACAAGTTGTGCGCCCCGTCACCGCCCTCCATCGGGCCGCGGAACTTTTCGTACTTATCGCCTTTTGGCGTAGAGATACGGACAATTTGCTCGGCTCTCCGCCGAGGCAGGATTGGTGCCGTGGAACACACGGTGGCGGCGCTCAGCGCGCTCGTCGGCAAGGGCGGGGTACTCGTGCTCAGCGGCGCGGGCCTGTCCACGGAGTCCGGCATCCCGGACTACCGCGGCCCGAGCGGGATGCGCCGCAACGCGCAGCCCATGACGTACCAGACCTTCACCCGCGACCCCATCGCCCGGCGCCGGTACTGGGCCCGCAGCCACCTCGGCTGGCGGACCATCGCCCGCGCGGCGCCCAACGCCGGGCACCGGGCCGTCGGGCGGCTGCAGGCGCGCGGGCTGCTCAGCGGGATCATCACGCAGAACGTCGACGGCCTGCACCAGGCCGGCGGGGCGGACGGGATCATCGAGCTGCACGGCGCGCTGGACCGGGTGGCCTGCCTCGACTGCGGCGAGCGCTCCGGCCGGGCCGAGCTCGACGCCCGGCTGGCGCAGGCCAACGCCGGGTTCACGGCCGAGGCCGGCGGGATCAACCCCGACGGCGACGTGGACCTCACCGACGAGCAGGCGGCCGGGTTCGTGGTGGTCGGCTGCACGGGCTGCGGCGGCATGCTCAAGCCCGACGTGGTCTTCTTCGGCGAGAGCGTGCCCGCCCCGCGCGTGCGGGACTGCTTCGAGCTGGTCGAGCGCTCCGCCGCCCTGGTCGTGCTCGGCTCCTCGCTCACCGTCATGTCGGGGCGGCGGTTCGTGGTGCGGGCGGCCAAGCTCGGGCTGCCGATCGCGATCGTGAACCAGGGGCCGACCCGCGCCGACGCCCTCGCCGGCATCCTGCTCGACGCGCCGCTGGGGGCGGTCCTGTCCTCGGTGGCCTGGACCCTTCGTTAGGCAGGTGTGGATGGGGGCGGCGTTGTGGGGGTCGGGCCGTGCATTAAGCCGCGGCCGTTGGCCACGCCTACAGGGCCGGGCTGGCGGTGCGGCGTTGTCGGGGGTCGGAGCGTGCATGAGGCCGCGGCCGTTGGCCACGTTGTCGGGCCGGGCCGTGCGTCAGGCCGCGGCCGCTGACCACACCGACAGGGCCAGGCGGACGAGGGCGGCGTTGTCGGGGACCGGGGCGCCGTCCGGGCCGGTCAGGGTGTCCTCCAGCCCGATGCGGGTCGCCAGGCCGAGCCGGCCGGCCAACGCCACCATCGGCCAGCACCGCTCGCCCTCGCCGTGCAGCAGCCGCTCGCCCGCCACCCCGGCCTCGTCGAGCCGGGCCAGGATCGCCTCCGGGTCGTCGGAGTCCGGGCCCATGACCTCGACGAGCACCCGGGGCACGCCGGCGGCGATCGACAGGGCGCCCGCGTCGGCGACGCTCCACACGCCGGCCTCGACGGCCACGCCGAGCTCGTCCAGGGTGCCCATCAGGGCGGTGAAGCCCGGCTCGGAGACGTTGACGGAGGCGAAGTCCGGGCGAAGGTGACGCTCCAGCCCTGCCCAGCCCGCAACCGCCCGCCGCCGGGCCTCGGCGTCCCGGCCGGTGATCCACAGGCCGGTGGTCACGCCGATCGGGGTGGCCGGGCAGGCCTGCCGCACGGCGGCGACGGCCGCGCCCACGTCGGCGGCCTCGAGCGACTCGGCCCCGGACGCGGCCCGCGGGTGCAGGTGGACGGCCTCGGCCCCGGCGGCGACGGCGGCCTGCGCGGCGGCGGCGAGATTCGCGGGCGTGCAGGGCAGCCCCGGGTGGGCGCCGGGCGGCCGCCCGCCGTTCAGGGCCGCCTTGAGGCGGACAATCGGCGGCAACATGGGACAACTCTCCCGCCGCTCGTCCCGGCCCGCAAGATCGGCCCTGCCAAAGAGGCCCCGGCGGAGGCCTCTCTCCCGCTGCTCGATCCGGCCCGCAAGGAGGCCCCGAGGGAGGCCTCTCTCCTGCCGCCCGGCCCGGCCCGCAAGGAGGCCCCGGGGGAAGCATCTCGCCCGCCGCTCGATCCGGCCCGCAAAGAGGCCCAGGGGAGGCCGCTCGCCCACTGCTCGACCCGGCCCGCAAGGCCGGCCCTGCCAAAGAGGCCCGGGGGAGGCCTCACAAGACGGCGTTCCCCGGCGCCGCCGGGGAACGCGAGCAGCAGGGGGTCAGGTGGTGATGTCCACGTCGCTGAGTGCCGGTGGCTCGGAGCGGACCGGCCGGTAGGTCCACACGCCGCCGGCGATCCCGAGGGCGCAGATTCCCAGCACCGTCCCGGGGACGCTGGTGGCGGCCAGGCCGACGATGACGCCGACGACCGAGGCGATGGCGATGGCGACCGACGTCACGCGGCGGGGCGTGATGCGCCGGGCCATGGCCCGGTTGAATCCATTGACGAAGCGCGTGTCGCTGCGCAGTGCCGCTTCGATGTCCGCGAGCCTCTTCTGCTCGCTCTCGCTGAGCATGATGCCCAACCTCCTCCGACGGGCGTGCCCGGTGGCCGACAGGTACCCGCTGCGATCGATCGTCACACACAACGGCGCCAAGTGGGTCGGCCAGTTGGTGCCGAGTGCGAATTCTGCTGGTCAGCCGCGGGGCGTTTCGCGGCTTTTGCCGGATCGCGCGACCTGCGAAAGATCCGGGGGTATGCCATTCTCGGTGGCGAATGACGCGGATTGTCCGCGTGAACATTGGGGGAGGATCGCCGGACCGTGGACCCGACGTATGGCCAGACACCGCCGAGTGGCTACCCGTCCCAGCAGCCCTATGGCCAACCTCAATACGGCCAACCCCAGTACGGCCAGCCGCAGTACGGGCAGCCCCAGCACCCCCAGCAGCCGCCGCCCCAGCAGTACCCGCCGCAGCAGCCGTATCCGCAGTACCCCCAGCAGCCCCCGCCGCCGCAGCAGTACCCGCAGCAGCCGTACTCCGCCGTGCCCTACGCGTCGCAGCCGTACAGCGCGCCGCCGGTGCAGTCAGGGCCACCCATGCAGCCGGGGCCGCCCATGCTGCCCGCCCCGCCGGAGGGGCCGCGCCGCAACCGCTGGGTCGCCGGGCTGGTGGCCGGCTCGGTCGTGGTCGTGATCGCGGTGGTGGTCATCGTCGTGATCGGGCTGCGCTCCTCCGGCGACAAGGGCAAGACCCCGCAGACCGCCCCGCCGCAGACCGGGCCGGTCGACTCGTGCCTGGTCGGCAGGTGGAAGCAGACGACGTACCAGAAGATCGTCGACTTCACCGGCACCGACGTCGACAACCGGGAGAAGATCGGCAAGGTCAAGATGACCGGCGGCGGCAAGATCTGGGAGATCCAGGCCGACGGCAGCGCCATCGAGGACGACAGCAAGACCGTGTACACCGGCAAGACCGACGACGGCCGCACCGTCAACGCGACGTGGCAGGGCCGCTCCGAGTACAAGGTGTCGACCAAGGACGGCACCATCACCTACGCCGGCGGCGAGGCCACCACGACCGTCGTCGTCAACATCGACGGCGCCGAGAAGGGCCGGATCCAGCTGGAGCCCAACCTCGACCCGCAGCAGTACACCTGCAACGGCGACATCTGGCGCCTGTCGAACAAGGACGACCCCAGCGCGCTGTCCCGTTACGACCGGGAGAAGTAGCCGGCGCAGGCCGTCGGTTGGCGCCACCTTTTCGGGGGTACTGGCCCGGCATGACGACGTGGTTCAGCCAGGTCGGCGCCCGGGCCAAGTCCCGCCTCAGCGCGCCGCGCACCATCCCGCCCTACCCGGGGCCGATCGAGGTGCGCCCGGCGTCCACTGTGGATGAGGACATCCCCCATGGCGTCAAGCTCGCGGGGGCCTGGGCCTGGCGCATCGTGCTGTTCATCCTGGCCGGCTACCTGCTGCTGAAGCTCATCGCGGCGTTGCACCTGATGATCATTCCGGTCGTCGTGGCGATCCTGCTCGCCGCGCTGCTGGAGCCGGCGGCCGACCTGCTGCGCCGGCATGGCGTGCACCGCTCGCTGGCCGCCGCGATCGTGCTGGTCGGCGGGCTCGTCGTCGTCTTCGGCGGGCTGGGCGTCATCGTCTATACGTTCATCGCCCAGTTCAACAAGCTCACCGGGCAGGTCCGCGGCGGCCTCAACGAGATCCGCAACTGGCTCGCCCGGGGCCCCCTGCACATCTCCGAGCGGCAGCTCAACGACGCCATCGACGCGCTGGGGCGGCAGGTCACGTCCAACCGCGGCGCGCTCACGTCGGGCGCGCTCACCACCGCCACCACGATCGGCGAGCTGCTCACCGGCTTCTTCCTGGCGCTGTTCACCCTGTTCTTCCTGCTGCGCGACGGCGGGCAGATCTGGAGGTTCCTGTGCCGGCTGCTGCCCCAGAAGGCCGAGCAGCCGGTGGCCCGGGCCGGGTACTACTCCTGGTTCACGCTCGTGTCCTACGTGCGCGCCACCGTGCTGGTCGCCTTCGTCGACGCCGTCGGCATCGGCATCGGCATCACCTTCCTGCGCGTGCCGCTCGCCCTGCCGCTGGCCGCCCTGGTGTTCCTCGGCGCGTTCATCCCGGTCATCGGGGCCACGCTGTCCGGGACCGTCGCCGTGCTCGTCGCGCTCGTCACTCAGGGGCCCGTCACCGCGCTGCTGACGGTGGGCGTCGTCATCGCCGTACAGCAGCTGGAAGGTCATGTCATGCAACCCCTGATCATGGGCCGGGCGGTGGCGTTGCACCCGCTCGCCGTCATCCTCGCCATCGCCACCGGCGTCGTGGCCGCGGGCATCGTCGGCGGGCTCGTCGCCGTGCCGCTGCTCGCGATCGGCAACACCGCCGTGCGGTACCTCGCCGAGCACCCCGACGGCGAGCCGGCGGACGACCACGAGCGGCCCGGCGCCGAGCCCACGAAGGAGGACGGGAAGGAGGAGCCGGAGGCCGAGGAGCGCGAGAAGACGGACGGCGAAGCGGGTACGGTCGAATCCGAAACCACCGAACCGTAAGGAGCAGTCAATGCCGCTGAGCGGTGACTACGAACCGAGCCCGACGGACTGGGCGCGCGAGCAGGTCGAGCTCTTCGAGCGCACGGACGGCGCCGAGGGCAACACCATGCGAGACCGGCCGATCATCGTGCTGACGTCCCTGGGCGCCAGGTCCGGCAAGATCCGCAAGACGCCGCTGATGCGGGTGGAGCACGAAGGGGAGTACGCCGTCGTGGCCTCCCAGGGCGGCGCACCGAAGCACCCGGTATGGTACCACAACCTCGTCGCCAACCCGCACGTCGAGCTCCAGGACGGCCCGGTGCGCCGCGACTACCTCGCGCGCGAGGTCACCGGCGAGGAGAAGGAGCTGTGGTGGAAGCGGGCCACGGCGACCTGGCCCGACTACGACGACTACCAGACCAAGACCGACCGCTCGATCCCGGTGTTCGTGCTGTCCCCGCGATAACCCATTGGCGGTACTGCGTACAGTGTGCGGGTGGCCTACCGCCTCGGCATCGATCTGGGCACCTCGACGACCGTTGCCGTGCTTGCCGGGCCCGCGGCCACCCGCCCCCTGCTCTTCGACGCCTCGCCGCTGCTGTCCTCGGCCGTCTTCGCCGGCGCGGCCCCCGAGCTGCTGACCGGCCTCGACGCCGAGCGGGCGGCGATCGCCCGCCCCGCCGGCCTGGAGGCCAACCCGAAGCGGCGCATCGACGACGGCACCGTCTGGCTGGGCGAGCGCGAGTACCTCGTGGCCGACGTCCTCGCCGCCGTCCTGCACCGGGTGCACGGCGAGGCCCGCCGGGTGGCCGGCGCGCCGATCGACGAGGTGGTGCTCACCCACCCGGCTGCCTGGGGCCGAACCCGGCTCGGCCTGCTCGCCGACGCCGCCGCGCGCGCCGGGCTGCCCGAGCCGGGCCTGGTCCCCGAGCCCGTGGCCGCCGCCGCGTACTTCGCCATCATGCGCGAGCTCCCGCCCGGCCGGTGCGTGGTCGTCTACGACCTCGGCGCCGGCACCTTCGACGTGAGCGTGGTGCGCCGCGGCGCCGAGGGCTTCGAGGTGGTGGCCGCCGACGGCCTCGCCGACCTCGGGGGGCTGGACCTCGACGCCGCCGTCGTGTCCCACGCCCGCGTCCTGACCCCCGGCGCGACGGCCGCGTGGGGGCGCCTCGACTGGCCGCAGGACACCGACGACCAGCAGGCCCGCCGCTCGCTGTGGACCGGCGCCCGGGCGGTCAAGGAGCAGCTGACCCGGCACGCCACCGCGGAGCTGCACCTGCCGCTGGTCGGCGCCGACGTGCACCTCACCCGGGAGGAGTTCGAGGCGGCCGCCCGGCCCCTGCTCGACCGGACCGTGGCCCTGACGGTGAAGGTCCTGCGCGACGTGGAGGTGGCGCCGGAGCTCATCGGCGGCGTGTTCCTGGTCGGCGGCTCGTCCCGGATCCCGCTCGCGGCGACGCTGCTGCACCGGGCGCTGCGGATCCCGCCCACCATCGTGGACCATCCCGAGCTCGTGGTCGCCGAGGGCAGCCTGTTCGCCCCGGTCTCGACGGCCGCGTCCGGGCCTCGGACCGAGCCTCTGCCCGTCTCCTCGCCCGCCCCCGTCTCCGCCCCCGTTTTTGAGTCCACGCCCGTTTCCCCGCCCGCGCCCGGTTTCGAGTCCGGGCCCATTTCCCCGCCCGCGCCCGGTTTCGAGCCCGGGCCCGTTCCCCCGCCCGCGCCCGTTTTTGAGTCCGGGCCCGTTTCCCCGCCTGCCCCCGTTTTCGAGCCCGGGCCCGTCTTCCCGCCGGTCGGCGCCGCTCCGGTCTCGCCGGCGGCCCCGGCGCCGGCGTCGCCGGCTTCCCCTGCGTCCCCGGCTTCTCCTGTGTCTCCAGCTCCCGCTGCGCCTGCGGCTCCTGCTGTGTCACCCGCTCCTTCCGCGCCGGCGGCCGGCGGGCCCGCCTCGGGCGGGGCGGGGCCGCGGCGGGGGAGGCTCCTGGTGGCGGCGGTGGTCGTGGTGGCGGTGGTCGCGGCGGGCATCGCGGCGGTCCGCTGGTTCACCCGCGGTCCGATCGTGGCCGAGCTGCAGGGCCACTCCGGCGCCGTGCGGGCCGTCGCGTTCAGCCCCGACGGCCGCCGCCTGGCCACCGCCGGGGCCGACGGCAAGGTCCGCTTCTGGAGCGTCTCCGGCCACGACGCCGACGGCGCCCCGATCGACGCCGGCACCCCGCTCGCGGCCGTCGCGTTCAGCCCCGACGGCAAGCTCGTCGCCGCCGCCGGCCAGGACGCGAAGATCCACGTCTGGGACGCCGCCACCCGGGCCGAACACGCCCCGGCCGTGCAGCCCAGCCGCTCGTCCGCCGTCGCCGCGCTCGCCTTCGGCAAGGACGGCAAGACCCTCGCGGTGGGCGGCGAGGGCGGCGTCGCCGTCGTGTACGACCTGGCCACCGGCCGCCAGACCGCCGAGCTGGACGCCCTGTCCGGCGGCGCCGTCCGGGCCCTGGCGTTCGACCCGGCCGAGGCCGACCACCTGGTGCTGGGCGGCGACAAGCCAGCCATCGTGCGGTACAGCATCGCGAAACGCGCCGCCGAGCCGATCGAGACGGCGACCACGCACAACGGCACGATCCGGGCCGTGGCGGTCGGCGCCGACGGCGCGGCGGCCAGCGGCGGCAGCGACGGCGCGGTCCTGCTCTGGCCCGACCAGGCCGGCATCGCGGCGAGCTCGTTCACCGGCCACACCAGCGCGGTCAACGCGGTGGCCTTCAACCGCACCGGCGCCCGGCTGGCCAGCGCCGGCGACGACACCACCATCCGGGTCTGGAACGTCTCGTCCCGGACCCTCGACGGCCGGCCGTTCGACCAGGCCCACAGCCCGATCGACGCCCTCGCCTACAGCCCCACCGAGGCCGGCCTGCTGGCCAGCGGCTCCCGCGACGGCGTCGTGCGCCTCTGGAAGGTCGGCTGACGCCCGTTCGCCGGTGCGGCGGGCGGGTGGTGCTCGTCGCTGGCCGGTCGCCCCGCTGGTCGCGCCGGTGCTGTTCCCTGGCGTCGACCGGCCCCCGCTGCGCTCGCCCCGGCGGCGCCGGCTCAGTCCGGATCCAGGTAGACCGGGTCGGCCAGCTCGCCGTGGTCCGTCACCGCCACGGCGACCGGCTGGGTCGGGGGCTCGTGCCGGTCCCAGATGCGCTGGTTGCGAAGCGTCGCCGAGGTGACCCTGGCGTTGACGGTGACGCCGGCAGCGGGGCTGTGCGACGTACCGTTGCCGCGTATGCGGTTGTTGACCAGGAACGGGTCGATCAGGGCGCCGTCGATGCGGATGCCGTCGCCCGCGTTGTCCCAGATGTCGTTGCCGTCGAGCACCATGTCGGCCGCCGGGATGCGGATCGCGCCGGGCAGGTTGTGCTGGCGGTACCCGTGTCCGCCGTTGCGGCTGATCCTGCTCGCGCTGACGGTGTACCCGCCGGGGGTGTTGCCGATGCTCACCCCGTCGCCGGGATTGTCGTCGACCACGCAACCCGTGACGACGCCGTAACGCCCGGCGACGTGCGTGGTGCCCTGCCCCGACACGTCGAAGCCGGCCGTGCGGTTGCCGATCATCGTGCAGCCGCTGACCAGCAGCCCGTCGGCGCCCCAGTCCGAGATGCCGTACTTGTTGTCCTCCGCGTGACAGCCGATGATCAGGATGCCCCGCGGCGGCGTCCACGCCGCGTCCTGCAGCTCGACGAAGATCCCGTTGGTCCCGTTGGCCAGGGCCACGCACTCGGTCACCGTCAGCCGCTCGACCGCCCCCCAGCCGCCGACGCCGATGCCGATCCCGGCGCCGCCCTTCTCCCAGCCGGTGTCGAGCCGGCCGCAGCGGACCGCGACCACCCGCTCGACCGTGCAGTCCTGGAGGAAGTCGCAGCCGAACCCGGTCGCCGGGGTGTCGTGGATGTACAGGTCGCGGAAGGTGCCGCGCAACACGTACTGCAGGCCGAGGCCCTTGGCCAGCACGTCGTACCCGGGCAGGCTCACCTGCATGCCGTCGATCTCGAACCCGGCGAACGTCACGTCGACGATCGCACGCTGCATCGACGCCCCGTGCTGCAGCGTGGTCCAGAACGCCAGCGGCACCGGCGTCTGCGGCGCCCCGGGATTGCTCAGCACGAACCGGGTCGCCGCCGGCCCGTCCCCGACCAGCGAGACCCCGGTGCGCCAGATCGTGCCGGCATCCCGGATCGCGTACGTGCCGGCCGGACAGTAGATCACGTCCCCCGGCCGGCAGGCATCGACGAGCCGCTGCAGGGCCGGCTGATCATTGACGACCCCGTCTCCGGCCAGCCCGTGCTCGCGTGCATTGATCATGCGTGCCCTGATACCCGGGGTGCCGCGACTATGCGCCCCGGCCCGCCCCGAACCGGACCACAACGCCCGTCCCCGCCCGCGAGGCGCGGCGCTGCTCGTCGGTGTCGAGGATGGCGGCCCAGATGCCGCCAAGGCGTGGGCGCGCGCCGCCGGGCATAGCGCCCTGTGGCGCATGCTGTCCTGAGTCGGCACCACACTGGTGCGTGACGCCGTGCGTCTACGTCACCCCACGCCTGGCGGGTGCGTCGTGAACGTCCCATGCCAGGCGGGTGGTGCGCTGGTGCGTGCTGACGGGCTGTGGCGCGTCTTGTCCTGGGCCGGCGCTGTCCCGGTGGCGCTGTCCCGGCGCGGTCCCGGTGTGGCGCCGTGCGCCCAGGACCCTTGTGCCCGGCCGGCGTCGCGCCGGTATGTCGCCGGCAACGCCGAGGGTCGCCGGCAACGCCGAGGGTCGCCGGCAACGCCGAGGGTCGCCGGCAACGCCGAGGGTCGCCGGCAACGCCGAGGGTCGCCGGTGAGCCTGCCGGGCGATTCGCCGGATCTGCGGTCAGCGACGTGCCGGCACTGCCCGGCCGCTGGGGCCCGCCTGGTCGCCGAGGGCCCGCCGCCCCGGCGGCCCGTGCTCGGGCGCATCGATCACGGCGCCTCCGATGCCCGCAGTGTCGCCAGTATGCGTGCCAGTTCCACCCGGTCCGCCTCGGGCAGCGCCGCGAAGAAGCGCTCGCCTTGGGCGCCGCGCTCGGCTCGGATCTGCTCCACGGTGGTGCCTCCCGCCTGCGTCAGCTCGACCAAGGTGGCCCGCCGGTCCGCCGGGTCGGGGAGCCGCTCGACGAGCCCGCGGTCCTCGAGGCCGTCGACGACCTCGGTGGTGGACCTCGGCGCGATCTTCAGGTGCTCGGAGAGCTCGCTCGGCCGCATGGTGCCGTGCCGGGCCAGCACGGTCAGCGCGCGGGCCTGCCCCGGCGTGATCCCCAGCGGCTGCAGCCTCTCGTGCGACTGGTGCCGCAGCTGCCGCGCGACGCTCCAGAACAGCTCCGAGATGCTCTCCTCTTCCACGGGAACAGCTTAGCACGAACTGGTGTTGTTCCCTCATAGTGAGGTAGCCTCACTACATCCCTACAGATAGGAACCACCCTTGGAGCCCAATCACCCCACCCGCGCCCGCGGTCCCCGGAAGGTCAGCGCCGCCGAGAAGGAGCAGGCCAAGCGGGTGTCGCTGGCCCGCATCGGTCGGCTGTTCACCGAGCACCGCGGCCGGCTGGCCGTCGTCGTGCTCATCATCGTGGTGTCGTCCGTGCTATCGATGGCCTCGCCGTTCCTGCTCCGCGAGGTGATCGACCGCGCCCTGCCGCAGCGTGACACCCGCCTGCTGGTCTGGCTGGTGCTCGGCATGGTCGCCGTCGCCGCGGTCACCTCCGCGCTCGGCGTGATCCAGACCTGGCTGTCGACGAAGGTCGGCCAGCTGGTCATGCACCGGCTGCGCACCGACGTCTTCACCCACCTGCAGCGCCAGTCGATCGGGTTCTTCACCCGCACCCGCACCGGCGAGGTCCAGTCCCGCATCACCAACGACATCGGCGGCATGGAGACGGTGGTCACCAACACCGCCACCTCGATCGCCTCCAACCTGACCACGGCGATCGCCACCGCGGTCGCGATGGCCGCGCTGTCCTGGCGCCTGTCGCTGGTCTCCCTGGTGGTGCTCCCGCCCGCGATCTACCTGACCCGCAGGGTTGCCAACATGCGCCGCGAGATCACCGCCCAGCGCCAGCGCGAGCTCGCCGACCTCAATGTGACCATCGAGGAGGGCCTGTCCGTCTCCGGCGTGCGGCTGAGCAAGACCATGGGCGCCGGGGCCGCCCTGATCGACCGCTTCAGCGCGTCGTCGCAGCGCCTGATCGATCTGGAGCTGCGCTCCGAGCTGGCCGGCCGCTGGCGGATGGCCTCGATGAGCATCATCTTCGCCGCCATCCCCGCGATCATCTACCTGAGCGCCGGTCTGCCCATGACCGCCGGCGCGCTGAGCATCGGCACCCTGGTCGCCTTCACCTCGTTGCAGGCCGGCCTGTTCCGCCCGCTCATGGGCCTGCTCGGCGTCGGCGTGGCGCTGACCAGCTCGCTGGCGCTGTTCGCGCGCATCTTCGAATACCTGGACCTGCCCGTCGAAGTCGCCGACCCGGCGCGCCCGCGATCCCTGCCGGACGTCCGGGGCCACCTGCGCCTGGAGGACGTCGCCTTCAGCTACCCCGGCGCCGAGGCGGCCGCCGTTGCCGGCGTCACGCTGGACGTCCCCGCCGGCACCTCCCTGGCCCTGGTCGGCGAGACCGGCTCGGGCAAGAGCACGCTGGCCGCCCTGATCGCCCGCCTGTACGACCCGACGGTCGGCCGCATCACCATCGACGGCGTGGACCTGCGCGACCTGCGCCTGACCGACCTGGCCTCGGTCGTCGGCGTGGTGAGCCAGGAGACGTACCTGTTGCACACCACCATCCGCGAGAACCTCCGCTACGCCAAGCCCGACGCCACCGACGCCGAGCTGGAGTCCGCGGCCCGCGCCGCCCAGATCCACGACCTGATCGCCGCCCTGCCGGACGGCTACGACACGGTCGTGGGCTCCCGCGGCCACCGCTTTTCGGGCGGCGAGCAGCAGCGCATCGCCATCGCCCGCACCCTCCTGCGCAACCCCCGCATCCTGATCCTGGACGAGGCCACGAGCGCCCTGGACACGGAGACCGAACGCGCCGTCCAGCGCGCCTTCGACACCCTGTCCGAGGGCCGCACCACCATCACGATCGCCCACCGCCTCTCCACCGTCCGCGACGCCGACCAGATCGCCGTCCTGAGCCACGGCCGCGTCGTCGAGCAGGGCAACCACGCAACCCTGCTCACCTCCGCCGGCTCCTACGCCACCCTGGCCTCGTAACCCGAATCGGGCCACGGCCCGGCCGCGGTCCCGCGCATCTCCGCGCCCCCCGAGGTCTCGCGCACCTGCGCCGAGGTCTCGCGCACCTGCGCCGAGGTTCTCCGC